>CAXXXT010000001.1:0-10685 GCA_963668405.2 Spirochaetia bacterium
TGAATGAGGGCCGGTTCCTCCGCGACCTCTACGACCGCCTGAGCTTCGACGTCCTGCGACTGCCCCCCCTGCGCGAGCGCAAGGGCGACATCGAGCTGCTTGCCCGCCATTTCCTGAGGCAGTTCATGCGCGAGATCCCCTCGCTGAGCGGCAAAGTCCTCGGGGCCGAGGCCGTCGAACTGCTGAACGACTACCCGTTCCCGGGCAACGTGCGGGAGCTGAAGAACATCATCGAGCGGGCCGCCTATCGCGACACGACGAACGAGATCACCGGCGAAGACATCGGCCTGCTGCCCGCCGGCCCGCCCTGCGACTGCCGCGACGAGTCCGCCGGCACGTTCGAGGAGCGCACCGCCGCCTACGAACGTCGCGTGATCACCGACGCCCTCGCCGCCGCGAAGGGCAACCAGGCCCAAGCCGCCCGCGCCCTCGGCCTGCCCTACCACCGCCTCCGCTACCTCCTCCGCAAACACGACCTGCGGGAGGAATAGGAAGCCGAACCACGAAGGGCACAAAGGTCACGAAGGGGAGGCGCTGCGGCTACCGGGCGGCATCGCCGATCCAGACGACCCGCTCCGCGAGGGGCGTCGCAGCGATGGCGTTGGCGAGGCGTCTGTCCGCCGTCAGCAGCACGCTGTCGGTCCGTACCGCCAAGGCGAGATAGAGGCTGTCGTAGACCGACCGGTCGTAGTGGACGGCCAGGCCCAGGGCATCGGGTAGCAGGTCGGCTTCGCCGTGCGTTTCCAGCGGGAGCCGCAGCAGGTCTGCTGCCATCGCGAGGGCGTCGTCCGGGGAGATCTCGCCACGGCGGCATCGCTTCCAGATCACGTTGCACACTTCCGTCCAGATCAGATCGGGAGCCAGCAGGACGTCGGCGTGCCCGACATGCCGCTCGGCGGCGACGGAGTGCTCCTCGTCAAAGAACAGCGGGACGATCACGCTGGCGTCGACGACACGGGCGCTCATCGGTCCCGGTCCTCGCGGATCAGCTCGGCGCTGTCGTCGAATCGGCGGCCGAGCTTTCGACGCCACTGGCGAGCCGCCGCCAGCGCATCCTCGACCGACGTGCCGGCGGCCTGCTCCAGCACGAGCCGTGCCTCCCGCTGGAGGCTCCGCCCGTGCCGCTTGGCGCGGGCCTTGAGCCGTTCGAGACCTTCATCGCTGACACCGCGGACAAGCACGTCGGGCATGGTCCAGACTCCCATGGAAAGACCGGGACGATATCATAATGATAGCATCCATACCGGACCGAAGCAAGATCCTGTTCCTTCGTGTCCTCTGTGTCCAGTGTGATTCCCCCTCTTACTCGCCCTCGACGAAGCGGTACTCGCCGCCGGTCTGCTTGGCGATCTTCTTCATGACTTCGACGGCCTCGGGCGGCTGGTTGCCGAAAAGGATCGTGTGGATGACGACGCTCTGGGGGAGCTTGGCCTGCGCTACCTCGGCCAACACCCGGTCGTTGTCGTTGAAGACGCCGTCGGTCAGGAGGAAGATGACGGTCGGGCCGTCGGCGGCCTTGGCCGTCGCGAAGGCGTCCTTCAGGGCCGGCAACGGGTCGGTCATCCCCTCCGCGAGGGCACTGTCGATGAACTTGCCGGCGGAGATCTTGTTGTCCCGTCGGGCGGTCGTCGTCGTCGACGCCTTGACCCGGGGGAAGCCCTTCGGCGGCCCGTCCGCCATGAGGAGGACGCGGAACCTCTGCGTGGGCCGAAGCCGCCCGATCGAGCGGAGCATCTCCAGTTTGACCTGGTCGAACGTGTCGATCATCGAGCCGCTGCGGTCGGTCAGGTAGATCACGTTCTTCGCCTGAGCCTTGGCCCCGAAGAAGACCACGGCCGGCCCGGCCCCGGCCGTCTGGACGGGGGCCGTCTTCAACGGGGCCGCGCCCGGCTTGGTCGGCGGGCTGCCGTCCAGGACGATGCCCGCAAGGCCCTTCGGACTCGCCGGGGCGTCGCGGAAGAGAGAGTCCCATGCCGTCCGGTCGATCATGGGATGCACTTCGACGATCCTGCCGGCGAACGTGATCGGCTTGCCGATCCGGCAGGCCATCGCCCGGTCTTTCTCGTCCGCCCGCAGCCGGACGGCCACGGGCTGGCCCGACTCCCGCCTCGCCAGCACGATGAAGCCCTCGTCGGCCGCCGGCCGAACGCTGACGACCGTCAGCGTCCATCGGACGGACTGGCCGATCTCCAGGTCGCCGGACGACGACGACGGTTGGGTTGCCGGTGGGGAGGTCGGCTGCGTGGCGACCGGCGGGTCCGCAGCGCTGGCGACGACCCCGGCGACCAGCCCGACCAGGCAGATTCCCGTGACAAACTTCCCCGGCACGATGCACGACATACCCTCAGCATACCGCCGCTGACGCCCGGGTGCAACGCGCCCGGAGAGGAACCACAAAGGGCACGGAGATCACGAAGGGGTTGGGCGAGACAGGAGCGACGCGTTACGGCCTCTCCTCGATCCGCGGGAAGCCGGCCGGCGTGCTGCCCTGCTCGCCGACGCGGATCTCGGCGACAACGTCGCCGGCGTGGGTTCGGACGGTGAAGGGCAACTCCCGCCACCGGTTCTCACCGACGAGTCGTCGGCTGCCGTACTCGTACCCGCCGAACACCTGCCCGTCGCTGACGACCAGGAGCCAGCCGCCGAAACGGACGAACTCGAGCAGGCCGAACGGAGCATCATCATCGAGCTGCACGCGACGGACGGACGAGCCGTCGATGACGGACAGACGCGTGAAGGTGTGCACGATAGCGCCGGCCCGGTCCTCGGCGACGAACGTCAGGCCGCTGCCCGGATCCCGCCAGCGAAGCCGTTCGTGGTACGTCTCGTCGCCGCCAAGCCAGACAGACACCATCGTGGGCCACAACAGCGCCGTGGCGATCCAGAGGGCCAGCCCCACCAGAACGACACCCGCCACGATCTTCCCCATCGCGGTTCGCGACATGCCCTCAGCGTACCGCCGTCAGCTCCGGGCTGCAAGGCGGAGGGAAAGGAACCACGAAGGGCACGAAGATCACGAAGGGGATGGGCGAGACAGGAACGGCCCGTTGCGCTTCGCTTTCAGCGGAGCGCAACGGGCCGTCTCATTGCGAACCAACAACTTCGTGTCCTTCGTGCCCTTCGTGGTTCCGAATGCCTACCCCAGGAAGATCGGCTTGATGTGACGTTCGAAGATGTTCTCGGTCACGTGGGGGGCGATCTGGGCTTCGTTGGCTTCGAGGGCCGACAGGTAGCGGTCGCCCATCTGGGCGGCGATCTTGTAGGCCACGTGAATGAGCTGGCGGAAGCTGGGGTTGTAGTCGGGGCAGGACTGGTCGTGCTTCATGGCCGCGGCGAACTGCTCACCGGTCCAGGCGTTGACGGCCTCGGCGGTCGGCAGGGCCGACGGGTCGATATCGATGACGGTGGCGTAGGGGCCGGTCATCTCGTCGAAGCGGGCCAGGGCGCCGGCGTAGCATTCCTTGGCGATGGCGAGCCCATCGGGGCCGGACAGGGCCAGGCCGATGAGTTCTTCGAGCCAGGTCGTGCCGGCGGTCTTGAGATGCAGGCCGGCGTCGTGGCGGCGGAGGGCCTTGGCGATGGGGCCGTAGATCGAGAACTTGTCGCTGCCGGAGTGGACGGAGAGTTTCAGGTTGGCCGGCAGGCCGAACGCGGCGACGGCGTGGCGGATGATGCAGATGTCCTCATTGAACTCGCGGGCGAACTGGGCGACGTCGCCGACGTAGTCGACGCCCTTGTTGAATCGGCCGGTGAACTTGGGGGCGATGGTCTGGGCGGGGATGCCCTCCTCGGCGATCATCGCGAGGATGAAGAGCATTTCGAGTGGGGTCTGCGGGCTGTCGGTCTCGTCCATGGAGACCTCGGTGATGAAGCTGCCCTCGCCCTTGGCGGCCGCGACGTGGCGGTAGATCGCCCCGGCTTCCCGGACGGCTTGCAGGTACTTCGTGGCGGCGGCGCGAACGTCGGCCTCCGTGATGGTCAGCGGCTCGTCGATGCCGTCGACGGCGAGCGAGCCGACGAAGGAGGCGTGGCGGCCGACGAAGGCGTCGATGGCGGTCTGGCTGGCGGGCTTGCCGACGAAGTCGGCGACGTCGAGCGTGAAGAAGTCGCTGGCGTCGAGGAAGCCGTCGACGTTCTTCAGGGAGATGTGGTCGGCGTCGACGTGGTAGCCGTCGGTCCAGCCGAGGGCAGCGACGGCGGCGTCGGCCTCGGGCCCGGACGGAAGCCGGCTCGGTGTGGATGATGCCGTGCTCGCGGAAGCTCTTGTTCCAGACGGGGGCGATGGTCACGCCGGCGGCCTTGGCCTGGAGAAATGCCTGGAGCTGCGCCTTGCCCTGGTGAGCGAATCGATCGCCCACGCCCATGGAGTACTTTTCGAGAACCATAATTCAGTTACCAGTAACCAGTTACCAGTAACCAGAAGACCGTCATCGCGCCAAACGCATTGGTTACTGGTTACTGGTAACTGATCATTGAACTACGCGTCGTAGGTGCTGGCGGTGATGTTGCCGCCGGTGCCGGTCCAGTTGGTGTGGAAGAACTCGCCGCGATCGCGATCGACGCGTTCGTAGGTGTGGGCGCCGAAGTAGTCGCGTTGGGCCTGCAGGAGGTTGGCCGGCAGGCGTTCGCAGCGGGTAGCCGTCGTAGTAGCCCAGGGCGCTGGCGAAGGCGGGGACGGGGATGCCCATCTTGACGGCCTTCTGGATCGTGCGGCGCCAGCCTCGCTGGGCCCGCCGGATCGCGCTCTTGAAGTACGGGTTCAGCAGGAGGTTGACGAGGCGTTTCCGCTTGTCGAAGGCCTCCTTGATCTTGCCGAGGAACTGGCTTCGGATGATGCACCCACCGCGCCACATCATCGCGATGGAGCCGTAATCCAGCCGCCACTTGTACTCCTTGGCCGCCGACCGCATGAGCTGGAAGCCCTGGGCGTAGGAGATGATCTTGGAGGCGTAGAGGGCGTCGTGGAGGTCGTCGACGAACTTTTGCCGGCGGACGGGGTCTTCGATGGGCCTGAACTTCGGGCCGCGAAGACGCTTGGAGGCGGCGACGCGTTCGTCCTTCAGGGCGCTGAGGCAGCGGGCGAAAACGGCCTCGCCGATGAGGGTCAGGGGCTGGCCCTGGTCGAGGGCGGCGATGGCGGTCCACTTGCCGGTGCCCTTCTGGCCGGCGGTGTCGAGGATCTGGTCGACGACGTACTCGCCCGTCTCGGGGTCCTTCTTGGCCAGGATGTCGCGGGTAATCTCGATGAGGTAGCTGTCCAGGACGCCCTCGTTCCACTGACCGAAGACCCTGGTGCATCTCGTCGTTGGTCATGCCGACGGCCTTCATCATCTGGTAGGCCTCGCAGATCAGCTGCATGTCGCCGTACTCGATGCCGTTGTGGACCATCTTGACGAAGTGCCCGGCGCCGTTCTTGCCGACCCACTCGCAGCAGGGCTCTTCGGCGCCGGTCAGGGGATTCTGGCTCTTGGCGCTGACGGCCTGGAAGATGGGCTTGACGTGTTCCCAGGCGTCGGGGGAGCCGCCGGGCATGATGGACGGCCCGCGTCGGGCGCCCTCCTCGCCGCCGGAGACGCCCGTGCCGATGTAGAGCAGGCCCTTCTTCTCGACGTACTTCGTCCGGCGGATGGTGTCGTTGAAGTTGCTGTTCCCGCCGTCGATGATGATGTCGCCGGGCTCGAGGTGGGGGATGACCTTGTCGATGAACTCGTCGACGGCCTTGCCGGCCTTGACCAGCAGCATGACGCGCCGCGGACGTTTCAGGGCCGCGCAGAGTTCCTGGATGCTGTGGGTGCCCAATGACCTTGGTTCCCTTGGCCTCGTTGGCCAGGAAGCGGTCGACCTTCTCGACCGTGCGGTTGAACACGGCGACGGTGAAACCGTGATCATCCATGTTCAGGACGAGGTTCTGGCCCATGACGGCCAGCCCGATCAGTCCCAGATCCGCATTCGCTTCAGACATGTTCGTTCTCCTTGGCGTGGATTCGCCCGTTTCTCACTGCAAAGCCTGCAAATCGGCCGGGAGAAGTAGGCGGACAGCTCGCCATCAAGCGGCAAGACGACTCAATGACCCCCCCCAGAAACAGCGATTTCTGTCGAAGAGGTAGCGTCTCCTGCGCCCGCACGCTCCCGACCGGGCACCGGAGGCCCCTCGACGGGGCCGCCCCTCAGGGCTTGGGCCGCGTCGAGACACCCAAGCGGTAAAGATTACGCATTCCGGAGGCCACCCGCAAGCAGAAATCGCGAGACAAATGGCGATTTTGTGGCAAGAGGGCCGTGATTCCGGAGGGCGAGAGGCGGACGCCGCCCGGGGGATGGAGGAGATCCGGACCTTCGCCCTGGGGGCTCAGGACCGGCTTTGAGCCGGGGAAAGACAGGTCCTTACCTGAAGCCGGTCCTGAGCCCGAAGGGCGGAGGTCCGGACCCGGCGCGGGATCAGGCCTTTTCGGCCGGCAGTTGCCGCGATTCGCGGTACTCGTAGTAGGTCTCGTAGTTCCTGCGGAGATACCCGCCGGCACGGACCCGCATGCCGTTGATCACAACGCCGAAGATCGTCGCGCCGAGACGCTGGAGCACGTCGCGGGTTCGCTGCGACATGCCGAAGCTGCTCTCGCCGGCCCGGACAACCAGGACGACGCCGTCGACCATCGTGCTCAGGACGGAGGGCTCGGAGACGACGAGGCACGGCCCGCCGTCGAAGAGGATCTGGTCGAAGTCCTCGCCGAGCTTCGTCATGAGGTCCTTCATGGACTCCGAGCCGAGCAGTTCACTCGGATTGCCCGGCATCGGGCCGGAGGACATGACGGTCAGGTTCGGCTCGACCTCGCAGAGGACGTCGCGGTAGCCGCACTTGCCCTCCAGGACGCTGCTGAGTCCCTCGGCCGGGGCAGGCGGGCACGAGTTCGCGGATGGCGGGCTGGCGGAAGTTGGCGTCGATGACGATCACCCGGACGCCGGCCTTGGCGGCCGTGTGAGCCAGGTTCATCGCAATGGACGTCCGCCCGTCCTCGGGCATCGGGCTGGTCACGAGGATGCTGCGCCGGTGCTCGCCCGGGCCGGAGAACATCAGCGCCGTGCGGATCTGGCGGAACGACTCATCGATGAGCGTGTCCTCGGTGCGTTCGGCGACGAGGCGGATGTCCTCGATATCGTCCTCGATGTCGTCGAGGTGAGGCACCATGCCGAGTACGGGCAGGTCCAGCTTGCGGGAGACGTCGTGCGGCCCGCGAATCGAGCTGCTCGTGAACTCCAGCAGCAGCGCCAGGCCCACGCCCACGAAGAGCCCCAGGAAGACGCCGATCGGTACGAACTGCGTGTACCGCGGGAAGGAGGGCTCTCTGGGCTGGATGGCGCGGCGGTGCAGGACGAGGGGCTGCTCGGCCTGCATGAGCAGGCGTTCGTCGCGGAGACGGGTCTGGAGCTGTTCGATGCTCCGTCGGGCGTCGTTCTGCTGGTCCTCGGCGCGGTGCAGGACGGCGAGGTTGGCTTTGATCGTCTTGATCTTGACGTCGTTCTCGGCAAGGTGTTCCTGGAGCTTGAGGTAGGCCGCCTCGAGTTGCAGGAACCGCTGCTGCCGCTGCGACCGGACGGACTCGATCGCCTGTGCCAGCCGCTCCTTCCGGAGCCGGGCCAGCTCTTCCTGGACGACGGCCAGTTCCTTGCGGCGTGAGGCGACCGTCCGATGGCCCCCGCCGAGCTTCCGCTGGAGCGAGGCCAGGTCCAGTTGCAGGATCATCTCGCGATTCGTCAGGCCGATCAGGTCGCGGGTCGGTCAGGATCATCATCTGCACGTCGGGGTCGTCGGCCATCTCCTCCGGCGTACGGTTCTTCATGTCGTCGAGGAGTTGCTGTGCGCCGACGAACTCGGATTGGATCTTGATCATCTGCCCCGTCAGGGCCGCCGTCTGGTAGGTCAGGGTTTCCATGGCCTCGACGGCCTCGCCGCTGACGCCACGGCGGTGGAGCATCTCGATCGACCGCGAGGCCGCCTCGTGCGTCTTCCGGAGTTCGTCCGCGCTCCCGCATGAGGTCGGCGATCAACTGCTGGCGGTCTGCGCTCTTGGCCGTCCGGGCATCCTCTTCGGCCGCCTGGGCCACCGCGTTGACGATGGTGGTGATTGTCGCGGGCGGTCCCGTCCGGTCATCGACACCCGCAGGAGGTTCGTCTTGGCCTCGGGGGACGACGGAGACTTCGCTGCGGAGTTGGTCAACGACGTCTTGACGCTGCTTCTTGGCGTCGTCGTACCACTGCGTCTTGCGGATGTCGTACTTGTCCATCGCCGACCGGAACACCTGGTCGGTCCGCACCGACTGGGCGTAGGTCATCATCAGGCGGTCCATGACCTCGCGGCTGCCGGTCTCCCGCTCCGGGTTCAGGTACGTCGATCGCGGGGCGTTGACCGACAGCAGGGCCTCGGCCGTATACATCGGCGCCCACCGCAGCCAGCACCAGGTCGTCCCCACGGACGCCGCCCAGACCATTCTGGAAGCGAACCTCCACCACCACGTTGTCCACGCCGTTGTAGTTGAAGGTTCCGTTCAGACCGAGCGAGCACCACTGATCCAGAAGGCACGGCCACGAGATCGGCCCGGAAAACATCACGGTCTTGTCCTTCTGCAGGTTCGTAGCAAAGGTGGTACTGAAACGGCTCGAGGTGGGCAGGTGAGCCAGCGTGATCTCGCACTGGGTGGCCGTGAAGGTACCGGCCGCTCCGGTGGCGAACGCCAGATCCGTGATGCGTATGGTCTTGCCGCCAAACACCTTGGCCGGCACCAGCGCTTGATAGCGTATCTCGGTCTGGGCCCAGGGAAGTCCGTTGAGGCTTCCCGCGGCCGCGTTGGAATCCGGATGGAACACGTCTCCGGCCGGCAACGAAGTGCAGAAAACCAGGATCAGGACAGCGCAAAACCAGGTAGTTCTCATGAGTTTCTCCTCTCCAGCGGGTTCCGGATGCGATGAATGAAGCGAGTTCAGGGTGAAAGCGCCGACCGCGTTGCGACCGCCGGAAAAGTCCCGGCGGCCGTCAAAACAGTGTAGCCCTGACAACCGGACGCTCGTGGCACCAGGAACAACCTACTCGTCCATCCCTCGTGACGACCCGGGCCACGACCCATCCATGCTGTCCATGGTATCAAAAACGCCGACCACGGCAAGCGTCGTTTTCATGGCAAGGAACGGGCCGTTTCTGTTTTCCCACGCCGGCGCTACCTGGCCATTCCGCATGGTTTCCGACCCGGGAACCCCGGCCTGAAGGGCTGGCAAGCAGCTGAAGAACAGGAACTTCTTTTTTCACGGACCCTTACGCTGCCGACTCGACGCACGCCGTGCGACAGGAACAGCGCTCTGGCCGCCGATTCCCACAAAGACCGCCGGGGTGGAAAATCGTAAATCCATCTCACCGGGGAGAGCCGTGCCGGGAGAACGTCTGGAGCTGCCCGATCACGGCACCGCACGGCGACTCACTGGGAACACCAGGGAGACCGGCACCGCGGCCGTGGCCGGCAGGTTGCCCGCGCCCCAATGGATCACCGGGGGCTACGACCCGACCCTCCCGGACCCGGGCCGGTGACCACCACCTTGCGAGGCGGCCAGCCGAACTCCGGCCGGCGCCGGAAGAGCCACACCTCGCCCTGATTGTGCACGGCCTCGTAGTAGCGCAAGATCCAGCGCACCAGGCGATGCCGATCGAGCACGTGGTTTGAGATCGCGTCCCATTCGTGGGGGTAGTGCACCAGGATCCAGTCCACGGGCAGGGGGTATTTCCTGGGCCAGATGTCGCCACACGGGGAGCCCACGAGCCCGATCTTCTTGTACACATGGCGATCCGGCTGGTAGCGAAGCGGAAAGTGGTTGCCGCCGGCTTCGTAGTTGTCGAGCCCCACGGCGCCGGCCTCGGCCGTGTAGTAGCCCACGGCGTGCAGATAGATGGGGATGCGCGAGCCGGGGATTCCCATGTGACTGAAAAAATTCACGGGCAGGATGGTCTGGTCTCGACCCACCCGTGAAAGGGCCGAGGTGTAGTCCGCGATCCCCTGGCTCTGCCGGTCGAGCCTGGGCAGGGGGCAAGGCCACGTGAAGCACGGCAAGGGTGGTGGCCAGAAGGACCACGGCCTGTCGGATCCGGCGCGGGTAGCGCACGGTCAACCAGGGCAGGATCACCAGAAACGGATAGATCGCCAGACGCTTTCGCATGAAGCTGCCCCCGGCCACACAGCCGGGTACGATGAAGTAGAGCGCGGTGAACACGACCGCGAGCAGCAAGAAACCATCCCGGAGCGTGAACCGTGGCTCACCGTCGCGCCACGCCAGTTTCTCCCGGACGAAGGTGAAGATCAGCAGGCCCACGAAAAGTGCCAGCAGGGCCACGCCCACGTAGCCCGCACGGGGATCGTGGGCCACCAGCGCGTCCATGCCGAGAAAGCGCGCCAGCCGCGGCTCCCGGATCACGGTGCGCGTGGGGCCCGGGGTGGGTGATCAACCAGGAGAGCGTCAGGCCGGCCGTGGGCAGCAACGCCAGGCCAAACACGAACGTCCGGCGCACGTGCCGGCCGTGGTGGAGCGCGGCCAGCAGACCGAGGGCGCCGAGGGTCAGCACCAGCGACACCAGGTGCGTGAAGTAGAGGAGAAGAAGCAGGAGGTTCAGCGTCACGGCCCGGCGCCAGCGAAACGGCTCGTCCCGCCGCCG
>CAXXXT010000002.1:0-22310 GCA_963668405.2 Spirochaetia bacterium
ACTTCAGCTTCCGGCCCAACCGCTTCTTATAGTAATAATAATAGCTATGACCGTGACTCAGCTTAAAACGGAAGTGGGCCTGGCTGTCCGTCTTAAAAATTTCGGTCCGCCCAATGGCGAACCGATTGGGAAAGCGGCCATCCAATTCTGGCGACCCTCCGCAGGCGCCGTGATAGCCCGCCTCTCGGGCCATGGCCTGAACGCGCCCATCAAACAATCCCAAGGGATAGGCCAAGAACCGAACCTCCTTGGTCAGCTTGGCCTCCAGCAGGGCCCTGGACTCGGGACAGTTCGCGGCGCAAAACTTCATGGGACAGCGACGTCATGGGGCGGTGGGAGAGACCGTGGCTCTGAAAATCAAAGCCCCGATCCCGCAGGGCCATGACCCCTCGTCCCAGCTAAGATAGGCAATCCCGGTCTCGGGGATCGGTCGTGCCCGCCATCTGGGGAAGCATGAAGATGGTAGCCTGAAATCCGTAGCGGTCCAGCACGGGAAAGGCATGGAAATAATTGTCCCGGGACCCGTCGTCAAAGGTGATGATCAGCGGTTTTTCAGGCAAGGCCTCACGCATGTCTCCCCAATGGCTTTTTTCCAGATCCGGCAAGGACAGCGTAGTAAATCCCTGCCGCTGCAAGAACGCCATCTGGCGTTCAAAATGCGCCACAGTCAAATGGTAGGGATCATGCTTCACCGCCGCCGGATAGATCCGGTGATAAAGCAAGATAGGAACGACAATCTCATAGGGGTTTATGCGCCTTTCCATCTATACCACCCCTTTCCACTCGTTTAAAAGCCGAGTTCGCATCGGGGCGACTGCCTCCTCAGTGAAGTCGGGTGTCTCTGGGCGTAACGGTTCAAGGCCCGCATGTTGTATTTTTTGGAGACTTTGTTCAAACCCGCCGCCATGCCCACGACGATCCAGATATGGGTCCCCACCTGCCGAATAATCATATAATCGGGGGCCGGAATGGAGGCGATCAGAAAACCGACCATCGCGCCCAGCCCGCCAATGCCAAGGTTTCGGGCAACTACATTGCCGCTTCGCCAACATTGGATAATTTCCCAGAGCCAGACAACGAGGAACCAGACAAAGAAAAACAGCCCGACTAGACCCAATTCGGAAAGAATTAACAGGAACAGGTTATGGGTAAATTCAGTTGTTTCCACATGAAGCTGATAATTCCCCCAACCGACGCCAAACACAGGATGTTGCTGGATGACTTCGTGGGCTGACTTTTCCAGCTCCTTTCTGCCCTCGATCTGTTCGGTCATATCATCTTGAAAGAGGCGGTAATAGACAAAACCGCCATACTTTACACCTAAGAAAAGAACAATCATCAGTACGGGAACGGCCAGCTTAGCCAACACCGAATGAACCCGTGTCTGACCCAAGGCTAGGTCGGCAAATAAGAGAAAGACCATGCCGGCCACAAAACCGATCCAGCTACCCCGGTTCTGGGTGGCCATCAAGGGCCACCAAGCCCAGGGCAAAAGTCCCCAGCAACAAGGACTGAATCCTTGTCGCATTCTTTTTCATGGCGAGAAGTATAAATCGATAAAGTGTCGTCAGCAGGACTAAAAGATACATGCCCAAGGCATTAGGATGGAAAAACGTTCCCCGGGCGCGCCAGGTCTGCCAGCCCTGATCCGCGTCGATCACCCCCAATTTTTACCGTCAAAAAGCGAAATTGCGCAATCCCCAACAGACTTTGAAATAGCAGACTCGCGGCAATGGCGATGACGAACACCTTCAAGTCGCTGGGCTTCTCAATCAAATTATAGACACAGAAAAAAGCCAAATACCGTTCAAAGATAATCATCAGCCCGCTACGAGCAGCAAAAGGATCGATGGCGGAATGCACGGATATGGCCGCGCCAATGAACATGCCGATGGCCGGCAACAAAATAGACCAGTGAAGTCGGCTATTTACTTTGGACATCCGCCTGCGTTTTTTAGAGAATAGGAATGAGCAAGGCGATGAGGATATACAGAATCGTAGACAGCAAAAGATCCTGGGCAAAATAGTCCACCCAGAGACCGCCCTGCCAAGGCGAAATAAAAATCACCACGGCCAACAGGGCCTTGAGGCGCTCTTTTGAGAAGAGCAAGACGCCGCCGATGAAGACGGCCATGATGACCAAGTATACAATCTGATTATTCATGGCGTTGGATTCCGCCTTGTCCGATGAGTTGACGATAGAGCGACAGCAGCCACTGGGCATGAGAAGCAGGGTCGAATTCCTGTTCGGCGAAGGCCCTGGCGGATCGCCCCATTCTCATTACGTCTTGGGGATGGGAGAGCATCCAGCCGATCCGGTCGGCCAGGGCCTCCACGTTCTTGGAGGGGAAAAGCCAGCCGGTTTCGCCTTCGGTGATAAACTCGGGAATCCCGCCGATGCGGGCGCCGACAACAGGCGTGCCCAGGGCAAAGGGCTCGTATATAACCAGAGGCGAATTTTCATACCACTCGGAGGGCACCACCACGAACATGGCCTTGGCGATGATCCCCTTGAGGGCCTGGCCGCTCTGGTAGCCCAAAAACCGGACATTTTTCAACCCTAGGGCCCTGGCCTCGGCCTCCAGCTCGGGCCGGGACGGGCCGTCGCCCACGATGAGGCAGGGGATGTCAGGACGGCTGACCTGGGCCACGGCGCGAATCAACGTCTTGACGCCCTTCTCGCCCGAGAGCCGACCGAAGTAGAGATAATAGGAATCGAACCCCTCATGATAGGGATAGTCGTCCAGGTTCAGCGTTAAGAAATGCGGAACGATGCGAGCGGGATCGACGCCGCCCCTGTTCAAGCTTGCTCCCCATGAAGCGGCTGGGCACGTGAAACCGGTCGATGAGTTCGTAGAGTTTCATCCAGCGATGGACCGTGCTCTCGAGGGAGAGCAGCAGGCTGCCGGCCAGCGAATGCTTATGGCACCGCTGAAGCGCCGCGTTGAAAAAATGGCCGCCCAGGCAACGCTCACAGATCTCCTCTTTGTGTTCGATGTAGAACCGGTAGTTGGGGCAGACCAGCTTGTACTGATGCGCGGTCTGCACCATGGGGGATGCCGTGGGCTTTAAGCGTGTGCAGGATGGACGGCGAGATCTGATGGTCGATCATGTGCAGATGGGCCACGTCGGGCTTCACGCGGGCCAGAAGCTTTTCCAGCCGCCGCCGGGCATGCAGAGAGTAGATGACCCGGCCCGCCATGCGGGGCGCCTGGATCAGCTTGCTCAGCGCCCCCCCGGGGCAAGAGGTCGATGTGGTCCACGAAGCAGTCTGAAAATTCGCTGGGCTCGTTCTTCTCGTCGGCCATGGAAAAGGGGATGACCCGGTGCCCCTGGGCCTCCAGCAGCGCCTTGACCTCAAAGAGATAACGCTCGGGCCCGCCCTTCACATGGTAGTACTTGTCCACCATGAGAATGGTCAAGGGTGAGGCAACCCTAACCCCTGATGATGACGTGGAAAGGGGCGCGCTCATCCCCCCTCCTCTAAGAGGAATTCATAGATGGCCGTCCGCAAGCCGCTGGCGCCGGTCTCGTCATAGATCTTGCGAAGGAAATCCGGAATCTCGTTGCGATAAAACAGCGCCTTCAGGTTGGGGTTGTCCACCATGTAACGTTCATCTACGACCAGATAGCGGATGTTTTTGTACGCGGCATAATCGCGGATGCGGTCCAGGCTGTTCAGGGGGGATGTCCACCGATTGCCGGATATCGATGTTGCCGGCGTAGTAGTCCACGGTATGCATCCCGGCTCATGATGCCTTCTCCCGGATTGAGGCGGGAGCGCAGCCAGAGTCCGGCCACCTTCTGCTCAACAGGCGCCCCCCAGTAGTCGGCATCCGCCGGCGTCTTGGAGACGATACGCCCCAACTCGGGCAAAAACTGTCCTAGGCCCCAGAAGAGGATCAGCAGGACCCAAGACAGGGTCAGGGCCTTGCAAACCGAAAGGTTCTGAAGGGTTTGCCGGGACCAAACCAGCCACTGCGTCGCGCCGCCCGATGCCCAGATAAAAATAATGGGCAGGAGCGGAAGATAGTGCCGCTCCAACAGATGAAACATGGGCATGACCCCAAACCAAAAGAAGACGATATAGGCCATGAAGTAGCCATCCCGCCAAAACCGACTCTTGTCCCAGGGACGAACGAACAATCCTAAAGCCGTTAGGAGGAACAGGACCGAGGACAGGGCCGAGGGCAGGCTCTCCTTGAGGACCTTGTAAACGTTAGTGATATATTTCTTGACCATGAAGGACACGGACAGCCGCACCTTGGCTGTAACCGCCTTCTCTGTTGGCGCCGCGTAACCGCCCTCGTGGTAGAGTCTGTCCAGCAACGTGCTTTGGTTGTCCTCGGAAAGCAACCGGTAGACATCCACGTCGTCGGCCGCCCGGGTCAGGGCGTAAGCCTCGCCTTGCAGGTTGGCCGTCTTGCCGCTCAGGGTCCAATGGCCCGGTGGCCGAATGGAGGAATATAAGGTAAGGGCCGGCCGTCAGCAGAAAGGCCAGGGGCACCATGGCCAGGGGAATCCAACTCTGCCCGATGAACCGCCGGTTTTTCACCGTATGGATAATCGTCTTGAGGAGTAAAATTCCCCAATAGACCAGCACGTAACCGATTCCTTCGGGGCGGCACAGGTAGCCCAGTCCAAAGAGCAAAGACACCAGACCATGAAGCCACCACCGTCTCTGCTTGAGGGCGCGCCACCCCAGCATCACGCCAGAAAGGGTCAGCAAAGTATACAGGGGCTCGGTCAGTACCCCCGTCTGATAGAAGGTGAAGGCCGGCGAGAAACCGGCCAAGACCACGGCAATCAGGGCCTCGGTCTGCCCCACCCACCGCCGGACCAGTCCATAGAGCAACGGGAGCAAGGCCACGCCCAAGAGGATGGAAAGCAGCCGTCCCGCCAGTTCAAAATCACCAACCATACGACCCGCCAGGGACACCACCCAGGGCCAAAGGGGCGGCCAAAAAGTATGAAAGGCCGCGCCCGGCCCCGACTGGGCGGCGCCGGCTGCCAGCTTCAGATAGTTGATCTCGTCAAAGGCGGCGGCGTAACGGAAGCGCAACAGCCAGAGGCGGAAACCCAAAGCGAGCCCCATTACCGCCCAAGGCAACACTTGAGATAAAGTGATTTTATGCTTCATGACCAGTCATCTCGTTTTTGAGGATTTTCAGGGCAGCGTCCAGCGATAGCGGCGTGTATCCGGTTTGGGCTCTCAGCTTGTCGATGCACAGCCCCGAACGCAGGGGGCGGTTGGCGGCCTGGCCCAGCGCGCCCGAATCGATCTCTTGGATGAGAGAGACATCAAGACCGAACACGTCGGCGATCTTCAGCGCGAAGGCGTGGCGGTGCAGCCATTCGGGACCGGCCGTGTGGAAAACGCCCGAGGCGTCGGCGTCCAACAGGGCCAGCAGCATGCCCGCCAAATCACCGGCCCAGGTGGGGCTGCCCCACTGGTCGTTGACGATGCGCACCGGCTGCCCGCTTTGCAGAGCCTGGACCAGCCAGGTCACGAAATTAGGCCTGACGCCCACTCCGTGGCCAAAGAGCACCATGGTCCTGGCGATCACCGCATGGGGAAGCATCCGGCCGACGATCTTTTCGGCTTCCCACTTGGTCTGCCCATACACCGACAGGGGATTCGGTTCATCCGCCTCGGTGTAGGGTCCCTCCCGTCCGTCAAAGACGTAGTCTGTGGAGAGGTGCACCAACCGGGCGCCCGTGTCTCGGCATGCCTGGGCCACGTGCCGTGCCGCCTCCACATTGACCCGCCGGGCCAGGTCTGGCTCGGCCTCGCACCGGTCCACCTGGGTCATGGCCGCCGTGTGAATCACGGCATCGGCACGGGCAGGACGCCATCAGATCCAGAACGGCTGCTGGATCGGTCAGATCGGCGGGCTCGTACCGGATTGCTGACGACGATGCGCTGAAGGACTCACCCCAAATCCGTGCCGACCAGCCGGTAACGTCCGGACGCGCGGGCGGCCATGTGTTTGTCCCAAGAGGCCGTTGACCCCCGGTGATCAACAACGTCTTCACCGGCGCTCTCCCCAGTAGGCGATGAAAAAGCGCCTCGTAGTCTGAGGTCACCTTGTCCCAGGAGTATTCTTCCCTGGCCCGCTTGGCCGCACGCAGGCGATAGGCTTCGACCTCCTCGGGATGGTCCAACAGGCGCTGAAGCTTGGCGGCCAGGTCGCCGATGTCACGGTAGCCGTAGTAACAGCCGGCGTCGCCCAGGGCCTCGCGGTGTTCGGGCACGTCGTGGGCGATGATGCAGTTGCCGAATCCCATGCCCTCCAGCAGGGCCGGATGGGTCCCCCCCACCTCGGTGGCCTGCACGTAGCAATAGGCGTGGGACTGGAATTCATGGTAGCCATCGCCGAACACGTACCCGGTAAAGAGGATTCGGGGATCCTTCGTCTCCTTCAGGGCGCGGATATAGTCATGGTTGTAGGGCGCGTCGCCCACCACCACCAGTTTCTTCTCGGTTTGGACCCGCTCAAAGGCCCTGACGATGTGGTGGGCGTTGTTCTCGGGCTCCAGGCGGCTCACGTAGAGCACGTACTCCCGGGGTTTGAGGCCAAAGCGGTCCAACACGGCCTTTGTGGCCACCGGCTCGGTGGGTGCGCCGTAGGGGATAAAGGTAGAGGGTTTGCCGAAGCGGTCCAGGTAGTAGCGCTCGATGAACCGCGAATCGGTGACCACGTGGTGGGGCAGAAAGGTGGCCAGATACTCGGAGAAACGGTAGACCCACTGCCCAGCCCGGTTCCACTTGGCCCGCTGCCACTCCAGGCCGTCCACGTTGAGGGCGACCTTCTGGCCGCGCAGCCGGGGGATCCAGGAGAAAGCGCTGTTCACGCTGTTGCAGATGAGCACGACATCGTAGGACCGACCCAGGCCGTGGAGCACGCTCAAAAAAGTATGGGCTATCGTATCGAAATACTTGTGGGCGATGGTGGGCAAAATGGCCAGGCGCACGCCCTGGTATTCGTCCCCGTCATAGTCGATGATATTGGACCGGCCATAGACCGTGACCTCATGCCCCCGCTTCACCAGCCGCGTGGACAGCTTCTCGGCAAAGGTTTCGAACCCTCCGTAGTTGGCCGGGATGCCCCGGGTTCCCATGATCGCGATTTTCATGCGACTCCTCTATTTTTGAAAACGCGAAGGGGATGGGAACCCAGCTCGCCGGTGATCCACAAAATCCCTCCGTACAGAATAAACAATCCCAATCCCGCGCCCACCAGGGCAAATCCCCGGACGTGCAGCCTCCATGCGGTAATGCCGATCAACCCGGCGGCCATCCCGATTCGAGCGATGGACAACCCCTTCACGCGTTGCGGAAAACGTCGATGGACCGCCCACCCCGGCGACCAGGCACCCCACGGCCAGGGACACGGTCGTTGCCCCTGCGGCGCCTGTCATGCCGTATCGGGGCGTCAGCCAGAGCAGCAGGGCCACATCCGCCAAGGCAGCCGAGGCCGTCACGACCAGGGACAACCGGGGCGCGTCCGCGGCGTTGAGCACCGTGGTCAACAGAAAAAGCAGCGCCAATAGGCTGTGCCCCATGATCAGTACCCCGCAGCGCCGACCCGGCAGAGGCGAACCCCGTACCGAAAAGTAGCGTCACCGCGGGTTCCGCCCAGAACCAAAGCATGACGCAGAGGGGCAGCACCAACAACAGAAGAATCCGGATCGCCGTGGACACGGTCTGACGCGCCCCCACTTCGTCTTTTTGGGCCAAGGCCCGTGCTGACCGAAGGCAGCACCGTGGCCGATAGCCCAAAAAACAAATAATAAGGAATCCGGGCAATGGTCGATGCCGCCGTGTAATAACCCGGATCGGCCGAGGCGCAGAAGGCCTTGACCAACCAAAGATCCACGTTGAGAAAGAGGTTGATGGTCAAGGAAAACAGCGCCACCGGCGCCGCGAACCGGAGCAGCGAGCGGGCATCGAACGCGGCCTGCGACGGCGTCGGCTTTTCCAGCCGGCGCCAGACAATCCAAGCCAAGACCAGCCCCACCATCGAACCACCGATATTGGCGACCAGCGCCCCTTCCAGCCGTCCCCAGAGACCGACCAAGGCATAAACGCCGCCCAGCTTGGCCAGGGCATAGACCGCCACCAACAGGGCCTGCATGCCAAACCGCCGGAATCCATTCTGCAACGACAGGTAGATAAAAAAAATAGCTATAAACCCAGATGTCCCATAAAGCCAGGCGCAAGGGACCAGTCATGGTCGCGTCATCCATCCAGACGGAGATGCGCGGCGCCAGGGCCATGGCCGCGCCGAAAAGCAGGGCCACGAATACGCCTTGGGCACGATTGGCCGCATTGAGGATGGCCGCGGCCTGGTCCTTGCCTGCGGCGGTAAATTTCTGTACCGCCGTGGGGATGCCGCTGATGGCGCCGACCTCGACCCAAAGCAACACGGCCATGACCACGCCATAGGTCCCGTAAACCTCGGGTCCCAACCGTTTTCCCAGCCAGCTATTGAGCAGATACCCCGTCAGCAATTGGACGCTCCAGCCAGAAGCCAAGAGCAGGGTCCCGCGTTTCAGTCCGCTCAACCGGCCTCCGCCCGATCCCACTGAAAGACCAAGATCGTTCCCAGGGGCGTGCGTAAAGGTTCATCCAAATGGGTTTCCATCCACGTTCGGACACGATGGGAGATGTACTGAGTGGATTCCCAATGGTCGCTCCCGACAATAATCCATCCCCGAGCCGTTTCTTCGACGAGATGTTGGAGCCTTTCCAACTCGCCAATGCAGGGAACGCCGCCATACACATCGACCCATTCTCCCCGATCATTGACGCTGGCTTTGTCCTGGGCCTGAATGAACAGGGATTGATTCAGACAATAATCGGCCCTGATCCCATAGTAGAGGCTGGTGGCAGGAAGGCTGGAAAGCAGGAGATCCCCCTGGCGATAATCGGCCTTGACCAAACCCCATGCCGCCCCCGCCACTCGGCGGGTGGTGACCGCCCCATTGGTAAATCCATCGGGGTTTCGAGGAATATTTAAGGAAATACGAAGCCACGGAGAGAGGATGAAGATCAAGGAAAAAGCCAATCCCACCACCCAGGGCAGCCGACGCTTGAATCCCAGTACGGCTGGCGTATCGCCGGGTTCCAGGCGTTTGAGCATCCCTAAGGAGACCCTCGACTCGACCTCAATCAAATTCACCCCGCCATAGGCCGCCAGCATGAGAAAGAAGGGATACACGTTAAACAGATAGGTCTGGGTTCGATGGGCAAAGACCACCGAAAGCATGACCATCGGCACGATAAAGAGCATGAATACCAAAATACCCCGACGGTGATACCGCATAAAGACCTGGAGGCTGCCCAAGAAAAAAAGCGCGGCCAAGGGAAACCGGTAGGGAGAAATGAGAAAATCGAAAAGCACCATCCGATCGCTGGCCGATCCGGCCACGGCCCAAGGAGGCGTGTAGCCAATATAATAGGGAACGGCCTGACGCAACTCAGCGGAGGCCCCCATAAGCAGCACCACCGCGCTGACACCAAAAACCGTCAACAAAAAATACTTATTGAACCAAGACTCCTTACCGGGAATGGAAATCAGGCAGATCAGGGCCATAAACGCCAAATAGCCCAGAATTCCCACGGGCAACAGCATGATCACGGGATGCACCCCCGCGTAACCGATTCCGAACACCAAGAGCGCGGGCATCAGCCACAAAGGCGACAGGCCCCACCGCCGGATGAAATGTCGCATTCTGGACCATGCGGACTCCCCCTGAAGCCAGAGGATGGCATCCACTTGCTCGCCCTTGCGTGATTCAATGGCCAGCACGACTAAATAAACAAAAAGCAGGGTTAAAAATTGTAAAAACGTGTACATCCTAGCCGTCCGCGACCACCCGATCTCAAAATGGCTGAAGGTCATGAGGAAGGCGGTTAACAGCCCCACCCGCTGATGAAAGATACGGGCGGCCAGAATGTAAGCCATGCAGATGGAGAGGAGACCGAAAACAGCGGCAGGCAACCGGGTCGAGACTTCATTGGGAGGCAACAGCTTGAAAATCTGGCCCGTCAGGGCGATCTGTAGGGAAGCCCGACCATCGGCCCGGCCCGAAGGCAATCGGTCTTCACCGGTTTGCATCATGGACTGCGACGAGTAAAAGGTGTTCACCTCGTCCACCCAGAAGCTGGCGGTTCCCAAACGATAGAGTCGCAGTCCAGCCCCTAATAGCAATAAAAAGGAAAGGGCGAAAAACACCGTTTTTCGGGATAACCGTTTTCTTGTACCCTGTTGCACGTTCATGCTATCCTCTCCCTTAGCGACTCGACGGTTTTTCTGTTGAGAGTCCCGACCGGTAGGGACCGCGAATAAATCCCCAAACATGGGCGCCCATGCCCAAAAAAATCCAGGGAAAATAAAGCACATACCGGCAAAAATCAGACAGTTTGGACAACAACAATCGGCGCCCAATGGTCAGGGTTCGATAAAAAGGGACCAGGGGAAGCAAAAACGGCCAATCAATGAGGAAGTGACCATGCAGTCTCGCACGACGCCGGGCTTCGGCCCCCCCCTCGCCCAGGGCCACCTGGTTCTTCACATAGTGTCGAAAGGAGGTACGATTTATATGGGTAATCACCGCCTGGGGATTAAAATAAATCTTCTCGCCCGAACGAATGATGTTCTCGCAAAACAGCGTATCCTCGCCCTTCAAAAAATCGGGAAAATAACCAGCCTTTTCGAAAACCGAGCGGTGAACGGACAAATTACAAGAAGGAACGGCCCGAACCTCCCGATGCCGAGTATGCGGCGTAAACTCATTAAATTCAAGCAGGTACTCCACCGTGCCAATCAAGCTGTGCGGAGTGCCGTTGCGAATGCCGCCTCCCACCACATGATATCCCTGGCCATGCAAGGCCAACAGACTGGGTATCCAATCGGGAGCGACCACGCAGTCGGTATCGGTGAAAAAGACGACATCTCCCTGGGCGTTCTGGGCGCCTATCGTCCGAGCCCTTCCGGCCAGGGTCCGCCGCTTGAGGTGGATGACTCTGACCTCGGGAAAACGCGCTTGGATGGCGGCCGTTGGATCCTCTGGAGAGCTGTCGGCCACCACGACTTCCATGGGACAGGGAACCTTCTGGGCCATGACTGAACCGAGGACATCGAATATCATCTCACCAGGATTGTAAGACGGGATCACCACGGAGATGGATTGTACATCAAGGATCGGTTTGGAACGGCTAAAATCAGACATGTATTATCGATCCCTTCGCTTGGCCGTAAAAAATCCCCACTGTTGCAACACAAAGCTTAACGCCAACAGGAAGAAGATAAACAGAAATTTTGGATCTTTGTAATAAGCCTTGACCATGTTCCAGGACGACCAAATTCGAAGCCGGATCAGGTGGTTCACCTTACCGCCGAGGTGTTTCTTGAGGTAGTAGTTACCAATGCCTCGGCGATAATGCCAACGCACGAAAACGCTGAGCTTTAAAATAGCCTCATGTTCGACATGCAACTCGGGGACATACTTCAATTTATAGCCGTTTTGATAGAGCAGGTCGGCAAAAGCAGCGTCCTCGCAATTGAATTCAAATCCCTCGTCGAATCCGCCGCACGTGGTATAGACCTCCCGGCGAATAGCAAAATTGGATCCACTGATATGGTTGGTGAATCCCTGTTGATCGATTCGCCACATCTTGTCGGAGCCCAGATGGCCGCCGCCGGGAAGACCCAACGCGGCGATGGAGTCCCCCAGCCAGGTGGTTTTGGGGATGTAGACGCCGCCCACGATAGCGTACACGCCCTCTTGCGTCAGGTGTTTCTGGACCTGCTGCACCCAATCCGGTCCAGGCTGCACGTCGGCGTCCAGGAAAGCCAGAATGTCACCCTTGGCCACCTTCATGCCCGCGTTGCGCGCTACGGCCGGACCGCTGTTGTGAGGCAGCACTATGGTGATAAAATGATCTTTGACCAGTTCTACGGTATTATCGGTAGAACAATCATCCACATAGATCACCTCCAGGGGCTTGACAATCTGCTTCTCAAGCGCGGCAATCAGCAACGGGACCTTGTCGGACTCATTGTAGCCGGGAACAATAATAGAAACACTGGGCTTCAAAAACAACTCCTTGGATCTTTGAAATGAATGACCCTGGTCGCTGGGTTCGCCTTATGAGTTCGGCTCTTCCTCACGGATTTCCCGTTTGCGAATCCGGTACAGGCCGTCTTCAATAAGCCGCCGGTTGGCGGAGATAATATCCGCCAGCACGCCGAACATGATAATCTGAAATCCGACGATCATTAAGACAGCGGATAGGATCAAGCTTTGAATATGCCCCGCCGTCCCATCCTTGATGAAAAAGTAGAGAAACCGAAGGGCGATCAAAATTCCCAGGCCAAAGGATGTCGCCCCGGCTGCAAAGAAAAACTTCAAGGGTTCATACAGGACATAAATACGAAAGATCGTCACCACGGAGCGCCGGATATAGGCAGGAATGCTCTTAAAAAGCCGAGAAGGCCTAAGCACGCCATTGGTGGCCACGGGCACATGGGACATGGCCAGGTTCTTCTTGCCTGCCTGGATTACCGTCTCTAAGGTATAGGTGTAGCGAGAGATCACGTTGATCCGAAGCGCCGCCTCACGGCTGAAGGCTCGAAAACCGCTGGTGGTGTCTGGGGTCTCGGTGCCTGCAAATTGGCGAACCATCCACGACCCCAACCGCTGGAGGATCTTCTTGACAAAGGAAAAATGGGCGATTGTCATGACCTGCCGGTCGCCGATGACCATGTCGGCCTCTCCAGCCACAACCGGCGCGATGAGCTTGGCGATGTCTTCGCCTCGGTACTGGTTGTCGCCGTCGGTGTTGACAATGATGTCGGCGCCCAGACGGAGGGCAGCATCCAACCCGGCGGCAAAGGCCTCGGCCAGCCCCTTGTTGTTGGTAAACCGCACGATATGGTGCACGCCCAGCTCCCGGGCCACCGCCACGGTGCGGTCTGTGGAGCCGTCGTCGATGACGAGAAACTCCACCGTATCAACCCCCGGATAGCTTCTGGGGATGTCGGCCAGGGTCATGGGAAGGGTGGTTTCCTCGTTGAAACAGGGAATCTGGATGATCAGCTTCATCCGTGAAACCTCTTGACTAATTGATGATTTCCTCGATGTTGTACTCCTCGATGTCTCCGGCGTGGGTGAAGATCATCATCTCACCCAGCAGGCCGATGGAGATCATCTGCACGCCGATGACCAGGAGCATGGCGCCCAATAAAAGGAGGGGCCGGCCGGCAATGGGTCCCAACAGCAGCACCCGGTAGAAGAAGAGGTAGATCAGAATGCCCAGACCCAGGAGGATGAGGATGGATCCCAGAAAGCCCATGAAATGGATGGGCTTCTTGGAGTACTTGGATAAAAAGAAGACCGTGACAATGTCCAACACGCGCTGCACGTATTCTTTGGGATAACGGCTGACCCGGAACACGCCCGCCTTCTGGGGAACCTGAACCTCGGCCACGCGGTAGCCCTGTTGGGCCGCCAGCACGGGGATGAAGTTGTGCAGGTCGCCGTAGAAGGCCAGCCGCTGAAGCAGCTCCCGTTTGGCCACGAAAATGCCGCTGTTGATGTCGTGCAGACGGATGCGGGCGATGCGGCCGGCCATGCGATTGAAGAACCAGGAGATCAGCCGATTGATGGGGCCGTCTTTTCTGGGATGGCGCCAGCCCACGACCATGTCGGCCTCGGTCTGGAGCTTTTGAAAAAAGACCGACAAACGGTCCAGGTCCACGCGCACCCGGCCGCTGACAAAGACAACGTCCTCGCCCGTGGACTGTTTCAGTCCCGCGTCCAGGGCCGCGGCCTCGCCAAAGGTCGAACGCATGCGCAGCACGCGGACGCGGGCGTCGGTATCGGCAATCTGGGTCAGCTCGGCAAAGGTGGCGTCGGTGGAGCCGTCGTCCACGAAGAGCAGTTCAAAGGGACGGTCCAAGGCCTCGGCCGACGCCGCGGCGGCGCGGTACAACTCCGAGACCTCCTGGGCCATGTTGCGCAGGCTGATGATTACCGAGACCTGGGGGCCGTCGGTTGGAGAGGTTTTCTTCAGTTTCATGTGCGATCCTTAGCATGAATAAGCGGCGACACCGTCATGCCGCGCCGGCTTCCGGTCTTGACGATGAGGCTCGCCACCAGACCCAAGAAGAGACATTGAAATCCGGCCACGCCCAAGAGAAAAACCAGGGTGACTGGAATATTGAGCGTTTGAAGGGAATGTCCAGCCCCAGCCACACGCCAGATGATCCACCCCGCCATCAACGCGCCGGCCGCCAGAAACCAGGCGCCCATCCCCCCGAAGAACCGCAGAGGGTTGCGCAGGTGCTTGATGAGGAGGTTCAGGCTGGTCAAGTCCATGATCACCCGAAAGGTGCGGGTGATGTTGTACTTGGACTGGCCGAAGCGCCGGGCATGGTGGTTCACAACCACCTCGGTGATCTGCGCCCCCTCGATGCGGGCCAGCACCGGGATGAAGCGGTGTAGCTCCCCGTAGAGGCGGATGGAGCGGATGACCTCGCCCCGAAAGGCCTTGAGGCTGCATCCCGTGTCGTGGAGCCGCACGTCGGTGACGTTGCAAATGAGCCGGTTGGCGATGCGGCTGGGCACCTTGCGGATGATCAGCTTGTCCTTGCGGTTCTTGCGCCATCCGGCCACCACGTCATACCCCTCCTCCATCTTGGCGACAAGGGTGGGGATGTCGGCGGGGTCGTTCTGCAGGTCGCCGTCCATGGCGATGACGATGTCGCCCCGACTGGCCTGGAAGCCCGCGGCCATGGCCGCGGACTGGCCGTAGTTGCCCCGGAACAGGACGACCCGGAGACAAGGGTCCTGGGCGGCCAGGTTGCGCAGCACGTCCCGGGTGCCGTCAGTGCTGCCGTCGTCCACGAAGAGAATCTCGTAGGGACGGCCCATTTTTTTCAGGACATCGGTGATGGCCCGGTAAAGCAGCGGCGCGTTCTCCACCTCGTTGTAGAGGGGGACGGCCACCGAGAGTTCAGGTTTGGATTCGCCCATGCGACTTCCGTTTCACTGTTCTTTGACGATACACGATCCATAGCAGGGCCGGAGGACCCAGGATCAAAATTTCCCGCAGCACGGTCCCGGCGTTATGCCCGCAAAACAGGCTTGGGATAAAATCCGCCGTGCCGCCGGCCTTCCACAGGTCCCCGAAAGGGGTCCAGGCGGAGAGCACGAACCGGCCCGACAGGGGCCAGAAGAGCTGAATGCCCATGGGCGCGCTGTGGTCCACCGTGAAAAAATCAACGGCCACATGGCTGAGGACCACGCCTCCCCACAGCAGCGCCGTCTGTAATGGCGGCGCGAATCGCCAGATACGCGCGGCCAAGGCCGCCGTCAGGGCGACGATGAGGACGAATCCCAGGCTGTGGGTCCACAGGTGGTGAAAGCGGTTGGGCGCGTTCACCACGGCGCCGAAGAGATAGTCCAGGTCGGGCAGGTTGGCGCCAATCAGGACGGCGGCCAGCCCATTCCTCTCTTTCCAGAACACCTTTGGGTGAATGGCGCCGGCCGACAGCGCGCCGGCCAGCACATGTCCCACGGGCGAAGCCACGGTCCTCTCCTAAGCCTCGTCCAGATGGCGACGGCACCACAGCTCTAGGATCATCAACGCCCAAAGCCGATGGCTGTGGTTGGTCTTCCTCGCCTGGTGTTCATGGATCATGGCCCGGACGCGGTCCATGTTGAACCAACCTCGCGCCTCCAGCGATCCATCCAGCAGCGTCCGGTTCATGAATTCGATGACCGCCGGGTTGTCCCGCATCCAGTTCTTCAGGGGGATGCTGTGGCCCAGCTTGTCTTTGCGGTGCACCACGTCGTAGGGCAACAGCGGCTCCACCGCGATTCGTTCGACATACTTGGTGTCCGACAGGCCCCGAATCTTCAGCGACGACGGCAGGGTGGCGCAGTAGGCCGAGAGCTCGGGGTCCAGCATGGGAAACCGAGGCGACAACCCCAGGGCCCGGGCCATGTCCATGCGGCGCAGGTAGAACTGCACCGCCGTCTGGTAGTCACTGTACAGGGATCGGGACAGGGCGTCGACGCCCTCGCCCTCGCGGTTGTAGCCGATCAGGTCCGAAAAAAGCGCCCCCTCATCCAGCGATTGGGACCAATCGGGGCGAAGCAGTCCGCGCAGGGCCCGAGGCGTGTAATAGACTCGCCACCGGTGGGTGCCCAGGGCCGCAGGATAGGCCATGCTCTCGGAGAACCGCTTGATCTTGACGCGCCAGTCCTTCTTCTGATCGGAATCCGGGAGGATCCGTCCCAGCCAAAAGAGCGGCCAGAGCATGAAGCGAGGCAGCCGATCCGTGATCTTGGCCATGTTGTCTGCCGTGTACACCGGATGGCCGGCGAAGAGCTCGTCTCCGCCGTCGCCGGTGAAGAGCGACTGCGCCCCGCAGGACGCGGCCTTGGCCAGAAGATAGGTCCCCACGTTGATGCCCACGTCTGAGAAGGGCTCATCCATGTGGGCCACCATCTCGGCGGCCAGAAGGGCCTCTTCGGGACCGTACTCGACCAGGTGCATCAAGGTGCCGAAGGCATCGGCCACCTTGCGGGCATAGGGCGATTCGTCAAAGGACTCGCCCTTGCAGCGAAAGGAGTAGGTCTGGAGGTCCTGGGCGCCGTGGTTGTGCAAGAGCGACACCACGCTGGAGGAGTCCAGGCCGCCGCTCAAGAAGGCGCCGGGTCGCCCCAGGGCGGTCATGCGCCGCTTCACGGCCGCGGAGAGCTGGTCGCGGATACCCTGGGCCGCCTCGACCTCGCCGATGGCCTGGTCGGGGCGGAAGCGGAGCCGCCAGTAGCAGACCACCGACTCCTTGTCGTTGCGCATGGACAGGGCATGCCCTCCCCGAAGCCGGCGCACGCCACGGATCAGCGTCTCCTGGCCGGGGTTGTAGTTGAAGGCCAACAGCTTATGCAGCGCAGGCGCATGGATGGCGGGCTTTTCGCCGCAAAGCCGGGCCACCGGCCCCAGGCTGTTGCCAAAGGCCAGGTCCGACTCGGCGCCCTGCCGATAAAAGCACTTGCCCACGCCCATGCGGTCCACGGCCCAGAGAGCGGTCTCGGTGGAGGCGTCCCAGAAGAACAGGCTGAAATCGCCGTTGACATGGGCTAGAAACTCCGCCCCCTGAGAGGAGATGCCCTCCCACAGCCAGGCGCCAACCCTTTCCGAATCGGGCAGTCCCGGCGCCTCGTAGATCAGGCCATCCCAAAGGAGAACGCCCCGATCCGAGGCCCAAACCCGGGCAGCCGAATCCATCCATAAACGAATCTGGGGATGACGCGCATCGCGCCATCCCTTGAAACCCCGATCTTCAATTTGCCTTGACATCAAAGGGACGTCGGGGCGTCCCCAAAAACCAACAAACATGCAGACTCCTAAAACGGCTATTGGGCCTTGACGGCCTTGATCTGACGAATCTGGTCTCCGGCCCTGAGCCGCAAGAGATAGAGGCCGCTGGGCAGCGGGGCTCCGGCGTCATCGCGGCCGTCCCAATTCAGATTATGGTGGCCGGCGCCCATCCATCCGGCGTCGAGGGTCCGGCACTGGCGGCCCAACACATCAAAAACCTCCAGGCGGACTTGGGCCGGCGCCGGCAGCGAGAACCGGACAACCGTGGCCGGGTTGAAGGGGTTGGGATAGTTCCCCAGCAAGCGGAAATCATCGGGAACGGCCCTCTCGTCCACATCGGTCTGGACGATCAACTCTGCCTGGGGCAGGGACTGCTCATTGACGCAGAACCGTTCCCAAACCAGTTGGGTCTCGACATTCAGCGTTTGAATGGCGAACTGAAAGATAACGATAGTCCCGGCCTGGGTCAAGGGCCCAAAGCCAAATAGGGCCGTGCGGACAAGCCCCGGGGTCTGGGCATTGACAACAAGCTGATGGGTAGACGCCAAGGTCGTTGCCTGGGCGCCGGCAAAGGCGAAGACGGCCGGATCATAGCGCAGCCAAAAATCACCACCCAAAAGGTTCGAGTCCTGAGACAAGATCACCTGGACTTTCAGGGTGTCGCCCTGCTGTTCCAGGACGCTGTAAGCCGATTGACCAACGGCCTTGCCGGCGCCACCGCCCGGCCAGTTTCCGCTGACATCCCCCAAGAGATAAGCCGTATAATCTTCCTCTCTCGCGTCTACGCGAACACTGGGGTACTGACGCAGCGGCGGATCGAATTTCCAGGCGCCGATCTCGCTGCCTTGCAGCCCCTCAAGCCCCACGGCCCCCCGCGCAATGGAAGCCGCGTCGCCCATGTTGATCACGCCATCTTGCTGCGAATCGGCAGCCCGCAGCGCATAGCCGCTCAGGGCCTGGATCCCCACCACATGCATGGCCGTCAACGCGGCATCATAGGCCGAGACCACCTGGTCCCCGACATCCTCCCAGTCCGGTTTCTCCGGCCGAACCTCGATATTGCTTTCAGGCATCAACTCCAAAAAGCTGTATTCTCCAACCGCATCGGTGATTTGCTGATCGTTAAGATCGCCGCTCATGGTGGTCACCGTGTTGGTCACAAAGGCGCCGCTATTCCAGTAGGTCAAACATCCCGCAATTCGCAGGAACCGATGGTAGGTCGTGGCCGCCTGCTCTTCAATGGTCAAAAGGGTGTCCGGCGGAACGCCGATCTCCCTCTGCACGATGCCGCTCGGCCAGTAAATAATCAAACTATCCAGAAGGGGCGCCTGGCCCAGGCCGAATTCAACGGGGAAGCTGTTGACGATATATCCTTCGCCGCCCACGACCTGCTGCATGGTCATCCGGTCCTCGGCATAGGCCACCAGCCGCGCCCCAATGCCATCCCGATTGGAAGCCGTCCCAACCAGATTAAAATGGACCCAGTGGTTGCTCCCTCCATTGTTGCGAAAGAGCGTGGCATAGAAAGTCGGCGGCGGCGCCTCGTTGCGCGCCAAGAAAATATCCACATAGCCATCATGGTCATAATCGGCCAGGGGCGCCGACCAATTCATGCGAGCCAGGGGGGTAATGCCCAGGTCCGTCACCGCGGAAAAGGTGCCGTCGCCATTGTTCCGAAAGATATGCTGCGCATCTTCCAGGGACGACAGCATGAAGATATCCATGTAGCCGTCATTATCAAAATCAGCGACGCTCAGCCCGCCCCCATAGGGTCCACGGGGATGTATTTGGGACAGCCCGGCCTCGACGCTGACATCTTCAAAAGTCCCATCTCCACGATTTCGGTACAAAATAGACTCGAACCCGCTACGCCGGACAAATAAATCAAACCACCCATCGTTGTTGTAGTCGATAAAAATCGCTCCGTAAGAAGAGGCGATTCTCGCAAGTCCGCGTAATTCAGTAAAATCAGTAAAGGTGCCATTCCCATTGTTCACAAAGAGATTACAGGCCATTTCATTGTTGGGAATGTAAAAATCGGCATCCCCATCGTTGTCGATATCGGCAACGGCGGCGCCATAGACATCGGCCGGCGAACGGTTGATGTCCAGTCCGGCTTCCTGATCCCGCCTTTCAAAGGTTCCATCGCCTTTGTTGCGATAAAGCACGATACCCGACACACTGGATTCGACACGGTCGCCAATGAGAAACAAATCCACATTGCCGTCATTGTCATAATCGCTAAAAAACAAGTTCCGAGCGCGGTTATAGGCGACGACATTGGCGGCCTCGGTGGCGTATCCAAAGGTTCCATCGCCATGGTTCCGGTAGAGCAACACCATCCAATTTCCCATGGCTACGGCGATATCCCGATATCCGTCATTGTCATAATCTGCTGCGGCAAGCCCCTGGGCACTCACGTTAAAGCCCGCGACTCCGGCCGCATAGGATACATCGAAAAAATCAACTCCCTCCTGATTTTTCAGAAGGAAATGATTCATGTCTCCCCAGGTGCTGACGCTGACGTTATGCACAATGAAGATGTCATCCCAGCCATCTCCATTGTAATCAAAAAAACCTGATCCGTGGGTGTTGCACCCAATATTGACATTGGTTTCATCCCCCACGTGGGTAAAGCGAATTTGAGTCCAGGCCGGCCAGGCGGCCCCCAAAAGCAACCATACGCCGAGGCCCATCCGTAAAAGACGAGCCGACGGTATCCTCAAGGGGATTCCCTGATTGGTTCGTTTTTCGGTTTTCATGTTATGACTCCCCTGTCCCACTCATAACGCATCGGGTCACTGCGCCTTCAGCACCTTCAGCCGCAACTGTTGATCCCCGGCTTGAATGCAGCAAAAATAGATGCCGCTTGGCGCGGACAAACCCGCGCCGTCCCGGCCATCCCACGCCAGGCTTTGCCTGCCCGCTCCCAGGGTCACGGCGGCAAAACGGCGCACCTGGCGTCCCATCACATCGTACACCGTCATGCTAACCTGCGCAGGCGCAGGCAGCTCAAAGGCCAGCACGGTTCCCGGATTAAAGGGATTGGGATAGTTGCCCAACAGCCGGAATTCATCAGGCCTATCCGAGCCGTCCGGCCCATCGACGCCCGTGTCGGTGATATGGATCTGCCCTTCCTGCCGACTGACGCGGATATTCCCGGTGTTGTCCATGGCCTCCACCCACCACCGGTAGGAGCCGGCTTCAATGGTCGCCGGGGGATAGAATACGGCCCGGGTCGTGGCGGTCTGCTTCTTAAACGGCGCGATGGACACGCCTTGCGGCGCCAGGTTCCAGACATAGCTGACGGTATCGAAAGAATCGGGATCGGCCGTGGCCTCCCAAGTAAATTCCACCGAATCGGGCCAGACGGTTTCCGTGAGGTTCAGAGGTGCCAGCAGCGAGAACGGCCTGGGCGCATCGGGTTTCCCCAGCACGTTAAGGACGATATTGCAGGTGTCGGCCCCGCCGTGGGGATCTTTCACGAGAAAACGGATCGGCTCCTGCCCATACCAGTCCGCATCCAGGGTCAGGACAAAATTGACATTGTCTATTGACCACTGGGTGTGCACGTTGTCCAGCATGCTGAACGCCAGGGTCGTCAACGCATCATCGGGATCATCGACAAAGGTGCGCAGTATGGTCAAGGGGAGAATTGTCAGCTTGTCATCCTCGTAAATCGTGTACTGAGGCGTGACCTTCCAATAGGGCGGATCATTGGCCTGGAGAACCGTGAAGAGCGCCTGGGTGGTGTCCGACAGCCCCGCCGGATCGGTGACGATGAACCGCAACAACTCGAACCCATTCCACTCGGCTGATGGGGTTTCCACATGAACCACGCGTTGGTCGACCCATACGTTAAGATCCTGATACCCGTCGACCTGCCAGGTCAACTCAGACTTGGCGTTGTTGAGGTCTGTGACGTAGTCATCCAACACGATGGGCGCGAAGCTCTCGCCATCGTTGATTGTCTGATCCGGGATGGTTGCGATGGAGGGCGCCGCGCTTCGAATCCAGACCGAGGCGCTGTCCATGGCCGATCCGCCGTCGCCGTCTTCGACTCTGGCCCAGTAGCGGTGGCGTCCCAACCCCTGGAAGGCGATCATGACCTGCTGTCCCGGCGTCTCGAAGGTGCCGTCGTCATCCAGGTCCCAAGAATAGGTGAGGACGTCTTCAACACCGGGGTCATCCCCTTGCGCGGCCAGTTGTAGCTCCTCTCCTTCCAGGGCATCGGTGAGTTCGGTGATTTCGATGGTGGGCGGCAGGTTCAGCACCGTGACGTGGAGGGAATCGCGGGCCACGCCGCCGTCGTCATCGGTCACCGTGACGCGGACATACCCAGACCAATCGTCTCGGAAGAGCCTGGAGACCTCGAGGCTGGTGGGCGCCTGACCGTCTCCCAAGTCCCAGACCACCGTATGGGTGTCTTCGGCGCCGGGATCGGTGATCTGCACCGAGAAGGTCGCTGACTGGCCCTCGTTCAGGGTCTGATCTTCGCCAACCTCGGCCGCAGGCGGCAGGTTGGTGATCTGCACCGTCGAAAAGGCCTCGTCCGTGAAACCGCCGTTGTCCGTGATCCGCAGGGTGACCTCTCCGCTGAAATCATCGGCAAAGACATGGGCAACCTGTTGATTGGGGCTCGTGATCTCGAAAATGCCGTCGCCGTCCCAATCCCAGGCGTATTCGACGATGCCGCTGTTGCCGCCAAAATCCTGAGAGCCAGACGCGTCAAAGGTCACCGTGCTCCCCTCGGTTCCGGTGTAGGGGCCATTGGCCACGGCTATTGGCGGCAGATCCTCGCCGGAGATTTCGGAATAATCCATGACCCCGGCCCGCTCCTCCACGGTCACCATGCGGTCACAGGGAATGTTCAGTATTTTTTGCCGGTTGCCGCTGGGCCAATAGACAA